>NZ_JCAQHY010000006.1:0-4433 GCF_059621045.1 Vagococcus sp. WN80Y | reverse complement strand
GCTTGTTTCACGTTTTGGATGCCTTCTGTGTTAACTTTTAAATCAAATTTGATCAAGCTATAGCTATTATCAGCTGCTTCCATCAATTTCACGCTGTCTAACAATTGAGCTGTTTGCGACCCTGGTAAAACTTTTCCAACATAATAGAAATATCCATCGCCTTTATTAAAGAACCAGTTATCCACTGTTGGCGTTGCTGTCACTTTATCAAAGAATAAATGAATGTTATCATCTGAAAAGGCTTTGTAAGTGGTTGTGTCTACTGTTGGCAACTTGTCATACAACGCGCCTGTCGCTGCCCAATCTTTTGTCGTCGTGACATAAGTAGCATCCACTAAACTGATACGTGCAGGATCTTTTAGGGTTAACTTGGCATCTTTGTCACGTGCCACATTACCAGAAGTGTTTCCGATGTAGCCTTTGGCTTTTTTACCATCTGCGGCTTCCCACTGAGCCGCATACGTATACTCAGCTGGGGTCGGATCGCCTGCTGGGGTCGTGCCTGCTTCTTTGGTTTTCTTTTCATATAACTTGAAGCTATACTCTGTTCCGTCAATCGTGATCTTATCAACTGCGGCCGTTAAATTGGCTGTCACATCGGTAAATCCTAACCCACCTGTCCCAGCATAATTAGCTGATGAAGGCATTGCATAGGGCGCCGCTGGCGCTGCCGTTAGTTTGGTTCCTTTATTAGGACCGGATGCCCAAACATAATCTGTGCCATTGTAGTAAATTTCATTACTATCTGCTAATTTTTTGAACACTTCATCAAATTTCACACGAATCAGCGCATCGTATTCAGAAACGTTGGCTACTGCCACATCCTTGTTGACCTCCTCCCCTGGTGTCCAATCTTTTTCTGGGGTAAAGGTCTCGACGATTTGCACGTCATTCCCGGCAATTTGCCCTTCAAATTTATTGGTTACATCATCTTTACTTGTAAACCAAGCAAACGTCCCAGCTGCTAACGCGATAAGGGCTAACCCACTGGCTACTACTAAAAGCTTTTTCTTCTTGCTTTTCATTGTCTTTCCTCCTATGGAATTGATTTATATATATATCACTGCTTCCTTATTAAGAAAGCAGATAATATCATCGCTTGATTCCCTCTTGTTTAACTAAAAAAATACATGCGTATCACCCAGATAAACCCAAAGAGTGACACGAGAAAAATCGTCGAAATCACAAAATTCTCTCTAACAAACTTCAAAATAGAGCCGATTTTTGGAAGGACAACCAGTTTTTTTCCCACGACTTGTTTCGCGCTAATGGGGATATCTTCCGTGTTATTGGCATCCCCTTTAGTGATGTAGTAAGTCCCTTCGGTTCCTTCTAATTCTGGTAATTTTTCTACCACCCTATGGGTTAAGAAGGCCTTACTTTCCATCGTTGGCCGATAAGTAATGACATCGCCAACCTCTGCTTGATCCCCTGGGATGTCTTTGACAATGATCACATCCCCAGCATAAAAACCGCCCTTCGGTGGCTTGTCTCCTCGTGGCACCATGGAGTTCGTCAAGACACTAAAGACACGGTAACCAAAAATTGATTTATTTTGATTACTACTTGCCGCAAAGACCACCGAACTGCCAATTAAACTTAAGGTACAAACATAAAATAATAAGTTAAGACTTAAGCGGATCGCCTGCTTTCCTATAGTGGGTGGGGCAGGGGTCACTACTTTCGGTTGTCTAGACGAGACAGATCGTTTCCGATTGCGCCCGTCTTCTCTCGAACGGTAGCTCGATGAGGGCCGACTTGACTGTGAAGAATGGGAGCGCCTTTTTTTACGATAAGAAGGGATAAACTCATTGCTCATATCGTCACGTCTTCTTTGTTTCACTCTCCTTGACATCGTCGCCCTCCTTTCCTCACGCTTTTCTTAGCGCTGATTCTTTTTTTTCACATATTTATGAACGGTTCCCAATGACACCTCGCAGATTTCCGCAATTTCTCTCATCGTCTTGCCTTGTTGTTCAAAGAGAAACACAATCTGATCAATGGTTCGATGATCTACTTTCGGGCGGCCTGTTATACGGCCTTGTTGCTTAGCCAGTTCTATGCTAGTTCGAATCAAATAACTCCGATGCCTCTCTTCCATTTCCAGAACCTTTAAGACATCGGTATAAAAATTAGGCGACAGCTCTGTATCTAGTTTATCTTGTAAGCTGATCAATCGAATATGCCGCTCGCTTAAGCCATTAAGTAACTCTCTAAAGCCCTTAGTATTCTTAGCAAAAACCCGTAAATCATAGACTAATAATTGATCCTGCTCAGCGAGAATCCCTAAGAGTCGCTTCAATTCACACTCCATTGACACATCGGTCTCTTCGATAAACACTTCTTGGCATTTATACGCTCGTAACATGTCTAATTGTTCCACCGTTGAAACGGGATAGTCTTTCCTAATATACGCGTATAGTGACATTGAGTTCACACATCCTTTCCTCTTTACAAACTACTCATGAAGCTTGATATAACGCGATTTAGAGTCTGTCAAAAACTATAGTTAGTTATAGTTGCAAGAAAAACGCAAAAAAGCCCTCTTCCAAAAATGCATAATCCCGTTAAATTGGGATTTGTCATGAGAAAGAGAATTAAGAAACAGTTGTTATTTTAATGTGTAAAAAACTATAGTTTATTATAGACGTATAGAACTTGTCAAGAATTTTTTTCAATCTTTTTTTGAACGTCGACTTAACCAACTTAAAGAGAAACGAGTCAATGGGACACTCATTTTATTTTTCTTACCTATTAATATCCCCCATTAGTTGATCATTTGTTAAGTCACACACTAGTCTCTAAAATTTTACTGAAAAAGGAGAGAATTTTTATGTCAATTATCGGTTATATGCGTGTTAGCACTCATCATCAAAAATTTGATTCTCAAGAACGAGCCCTTAAAACCTATGGGGTTGATCACCTTTATAAAGAATTTGAAAGTGGGCGTAAGCCTGTTCGAACTGAGCTGAACAAGGCTCTCGCTGCTTTACAGCCTGGTGACACCTTTGTGATTTTTAAATTGGACCGACTTGCTAGAGGAACGAATCAATTATTACAGCTACTTGAAAGCTTTGAAGAACGGCAAATTAATTTTGTCAGCATTCAAAACAACATCGATACCTCTACTCCGATGGGTCGCTTTTTCTTTACTGTCATGAGTGCCTTTGCCGAGATGGAGGCGGAGTTAATTCGGGAACGCGTTACCGCCGGCTTAGAGGCGGCTAGAGAAAAGGGAACAACACTAGGACGACCTAGTCGAACCAAAGAAGTGGATCAAGCCCTAAAACTTTACCAAGAAACTGATTTATCTGTTGGAGAAATCGCTAAGCACTGTCAGATCTCAGCACCTACTATCTATCATAATTTAAGAAAAAGAGGGATTCCTTGTCGCAGCGTCTCATCCTAATAGCTTATTTGTAAAGTAATAGTCGATTCTGTCAGCCCTCTTCAAGAACAGCCTTTTATTTTGTTAGATATCAGCTTGAAAAATTCATCATGAAGATTTAGTTCTTTTGAAGATACCTAAGTCGTGCCTTGATGGTTTTAAAGTCTTCCCTCAGCTGTATAGCCAATTTCTGTACTATGCTCTGTAACAAGACTGATTCTGTCATCTTCTCTTTTCTTTTGATTGACTACGACTTCCCAACAGGGTTCAGATCTACGTCTTAGTCTAATTGATGGCAGTGAAAAGAACCACTTGCCTAACTCATGCCTTTTTAACTAGTCGCTTCTTAGGAAAAACCTTCCTAAGACTTGGTATAACAAGGTTCGTTGATTGTCACTAGCAAAAAAAAGCGACAATCTTACCCCAAAAGCACGAGTTAGCCACTTTTACATTGACTAAAAATTGTGTCAGAATGAACTCAACGCGTCATCTTGATATCTTCTCCTAATCATAAGGAGGAGCAAAAATGAACACATCAGTTGTTTTTTTGAATCAGGTACATTAGATTTATCTTATCTCACACACGCACCTGAAGAGAAAGAGATGATATTAACAGAGGTCGTCTTTGCCATGATGGTGGGAGAACAAACAGATCATACGTCAACAAAGTCAGCTCGTTAAACAAATTATTAATTGGAAAGAAGGTCATACCAATGGCAACAGCTCATAAACAACTCCCCCTAACCTTTAATACTAGTCAAGGGGTAGACATTTTCTAGACCATCCTGACCCCTCATTTTTTCAGAACCACTTAATCGGATTCCCACCATAGATACCGAGAATCAGCAGCTAGTGTCCAAACGGCTACGTCGAAGTCACTAGCTTAAAGCAGAACAAGTCGATACTACCAAAATTTGCTTAATAACAAGAAACTCATTCGCTAAGAAGATATCGAGATAGCTCGTGTTAGGTCAACTAAGATAATCTAACACAAGTCTCCTATTGTCTTTATCGCTAATCAAGTTAATATAACACTATCATCAAT
>NZ_JCAQHY010000005.1:0-8728 GCF_059621045.1 Vagococcus sp. WN80Y | reverse complement strand
AGTGCTAAAGCACTAAGAATAATGGCAACTCTTAATGCTTTAGCATTTAGAAGTTGTTGAGATTGAAGAGCCTTAACTCTTGCAACTTTAGTTGCTTAGAAGTTTAGGACAACGAAGCGAAGCATAGTAAAACGTAGTGAGCAGACTTTTGGAACGCGTTTATCGTACAATATATGTGAAATGGAACTGGGGCGTGACTTATGTCACAGCCCCGTTTTTTTTGCATATAAATAAAATAATTTCATTCTAAAAGAAAGAAATAGTTTACAATTTAATTAAAATAGATTACAATTGACACATAATAATAAAAGTAAATGGAGGTAACGAAGATGATGAGAGGTAGAAAAGTCAAGCCAAAACAAGTCAAGTACGGCAGAAATAATGTGTTAAAGGAGTCGGAAATGAAAACCATTATTGGGAGTGGAAATAGTCAGGTTCGGTTTATTCCAGATGAGTATTTACAGGCCAAGATTTTAAATGAAGGAGGATCTAAATAGATGAAAAAATATAAATCAGCAGAAAAAGAATTTCGATTACAAGGGGTGGGTTATAAGAAATTAGCCTCTCATGAAATGAAGGCAACGCAAGGCAGTGGAAATCGTGATGAAAATAAAATATCTCAGCATACTTTTGCAGCTAAAGTATTAATGAAGAAGACGAGGTAAGCGTCGATGGCTAAAAAAGTAACCTTTATTGAGCAGAGCGAGCATAGTGAATGTGGCATTACATCCGTGACAATGGTATTGAATCACCTTGGAAGAAAAGTTAATCTAAGCCAGTTACGAGATCTATATGGTGTGCCCAAAGGGGGCAATACACTCTTTCATTTAAAATCGATTTTTAATGATTTTGGTGTGAACACGGTGGGGCTAAAAATAGATTCGCTTGATTTTTTTGAAGAAAATAATCGACCTTGTGTCCTTTTCTGGGATAAAAAGCATTATGTTGTATTTGAGCGTAAAACAGCCACAAAAATGATCATTGTTGATCCAGCTTTAGGGAGAAAAAAATACTCATTTGACGAGTTTTGGGAACATTTCTCGTTATTTGGCTTAGTAGTTACTGAGGTAGCTGATAAGGTTGAGCTACCGGTTGAGGAAGCAAAGCCGCAAAATATTTTGATGTCAATTATTAAAACACAACGAGGTCGCTTGGCTGGATTAATTGCTTTGACTTTAGCCATTCAAGCATTGGGATTAGGGATTCCGATTGTGACGCAGCGATTAGTGGATAATCATGTCAGTATTTCCCGAAACTTGAGTCATCTAGATATTCTGTTTTTAGTTGGGTTAGTTTTCGTGAGTTACTACGCACTACAGGTGTCACGTAATTTAATCATTACAAAGTTTCAAATCTTTTTTGATAAGAATCTGATGACAAGCTTTATGAAAAAAATTATGGTATTGCCTTTGAACTTCTTTGTTAACCGTTCGACAGGGGATCTAATTTTTAGGTCTAATTTGACAACGTATATTCAGCAAATTTTGAGTAGTCAATTAGTGACAACGGTTATTGATATTATTTTCGTCTTTGCTTATTTTAGTTTGATGTTGAGTTATTCACTGCAGCTTACAATGATTAGTTTATGTGCAATTACTGTTATTATTATCTCTTCACTTATTAATTCTAAAAAGTTTCAAGCGTTGACGGATCAAGAATTGATCTTGCATTCTCGGGTTCATCGGACGCTGGTTGAATTGTTTGAAGGGATGGAGACGGTTAAATCTATCGGAGCGGAAAAGCAATTTTACGATAATTGGGAAAAGAATTTTGATGAGCAACTGGCTGTTCAAATGAAAAAGAGTCGAACGACTGGTTGGATTGGGAATATTGCGAGTACAACGCAGTTTATTTTACCTATTCTAATTACAGGTCTAGGGGTGTATGGCTTAACTAATCGGTCGTTATCAATTGGTGAGTTGATTAGCTTTAGCTCGATTTCGATGTCCTTTGTTATTCCGATTGTGACGCTGTTGGGCTCGTATTCTCAATTGTTAGTTTTGCGTTCCTATTTTGGAAAGCTATCTGAAATCTTGGAGCAAAAAACAGTGATTGATGATGATCGTACGGTGGAAATTGATGAATATCAAACGTTAGAATTGAAAAATGTGAAGTTTCAATACAGTAAATTTGAGCCAGCTATTTTGTCTAATATTAATTTGACGATCGGCAAGCAGGAAAAGGTTGCGATTGTTGGACCAAGTGGGTCAGGTAAGAGTACTTTATTAAAGGTAATTGCTGGGCTTTATGCGCCAACAGAAGGGCAAGTACTATTAAATGGTGAAAGTATTTCAGACATTAAGCAGGAGCGGGTTCGAGAAAAAATTAGTGTAGTCAATCAGAATCCTACTATTTTCAATTTGAGTTTACGTGACAATATTTTGATGAATAGTGAAGGCGTTGATGAGGCTGTTTTCTTACAGGCTGCCAATGATTCACGTGTTGAAGAAATTACTCGGTTATTACCAATGGGGTATGAGACACTGATTTCAGAAGGGGGAATGAATCTCTCTGGTGGACAAATGCAGCGGATTGCTATTGCTCGAGCGATGGTTAAGGAGCCTGAATTAATGCTGATGGATGAGCCGACGAGTGCGCTAGATAATATCTCTGAGAACTATATTATGAATCGAATCAAGGATTATACCTGTCCGTGTGTGGTTGTCTCTCATCGACTAAATACTATTCAACATTTTGATCGTGTGATTGTTATGAACGAAGGGAAAATTGTTGAAGAAGGCCCTCATGATGAATTGATGAAAAATAAAGGCTTGTACAGCCATATCTATTCAGGAAATTTGGAAGCAAGAGAGATGGCGAGCGATGAGTTGGAGGGAGAGGTGGCTGTTGGGTAAATGGACCACTTTTCTGATGAAAAAAGCAGGAGTTGTAGTTGGATTTTCTTTAGCGGTGCTTAGTGTAGCCATTATTTTTCCAATAGGGGTAAGGGCCGAGAGTGTTGATTTACTAATTGAACAGGATATGAGTATGAGTGATGTCCAACAAGCGGTGCTTGCTATTGATTCAGCAGCAGAGTTGTATTCACTAGACGAAATAGGGCTTCTTAGGATTAATTCTAAGGAGCCTAATCTAAAGGATAAACTGAGCGCTGCGCAAGCGGATAATATTCAAGAGATGGGACAATTGGGTGACATGCTGCCAGAATCAATCTCTCTCAGTCAAATGGAAGGGAGAAATCAGGCGATACTTCCAGAAGCCATGTCCTTATTAACGCGTTCTGCTGAAGCTGATCTGTTAAAGGAATTGTCTTGGCATGTGGATCGTGTAACTCAGAACAGTCAATCCCTTAAGATATCCGAAGGAGACGGGGTCAGTATTGGAGTGATTGATAGTGGTGCTGATATTGTCCATCCGTTATTGCAATCACATTTGGATTTGAGTACAGCGATCTCCTATGTAGATGGTGGTGGTGGGGTTAATGATCAAAATGGTCATGGAACAATGGTCTCAGGAATCATTGCGCAAACGGCACCTGGTGCTGTGCTTACCCCTTACCGAGTTATGGGACCAAGTGGTGGGGATTCTTTATGGACGATCGAAGCAATTGTCCAGTCAGCAAATGATGGAAAAGACGTGGTTAATTTAAGCTTAGGTACCTATAAAAGTTGTGATGACGACAGTGACCAATTGACCATTGCTGCATTCGAGCGAGCAATTGCTTATGCTGAGTCTAAGCAGGTGATTCTTGTCACATCAGGTGGTAATAAAGGACTTGACTTGGATGCCTACTATGAAACGGACAGGATCCGTCATTTACCTGGTGGTGTAGTAGGGGTGTTGCCCATTTCTGCGACCAGTAAATCGCAGATGCTAGCAAGCTATAGTAATTATGGGAGCCATATCCAGTATGCGGCACCTGGCGGAGACTTAATTTTGATTGAGGGAATGATCGATTTAAGTGAATGGATTTACGGTTTACATCCTACGACCTTGGATAACGGCTTGTCTATCTTAGGTGTCCCGCAAGGCTATAATTTTTCGAATGGGACAAGTTTATCTGCGCCCTTAGTGACAGGGATAATTGCCGATATAATCAGTCATTACCAAAAAATGACAGGAGCCAAGCCGACTAAAGAAGAGATTATGGCACTTTTAACCAATGGAGCAGTGGATTTAGGCTCTCTTGGCAAAGATAGTTTTTTTGGCAATGGTGAAATAAATGGGTATCTTTCTTTAGGGCTGATTAAGGATACTCTTCCGCCGACCGCTGATTTTCAAAGTCAATCAGTTGAGTTACACCATACTATCGATGTGGCTGATTTAGTAGCGAATGTCAAAGATAATGTCGATCAGCAAATAGATATGGTCTTTGAAGAAGCACCTGTAACAAATAAGATCGGCAGTAAAGAAGTCAGGATTCGCCTTAGTGATCAAAGTCAAAATAGTACAGTGCTTTCAGGCCTTATTGAGGTCGTTGATACACAGCCTCCTACAGGGGAATTAGCAGATAACTATGTGATGTTCTTAGGAGATGAGGTTGATTTATCTAAACTGGTAGTGTCGTTTGATGATAATGCAGGTAAGGATCAGGTCACGTTGACAATGGAGGAAACAATTAAGTCAGGGGAACTGGGAAAACAGCCTGTTAAAATTCGTTTGGAAGATGCTTCAGGTAATTTTACTGTATTAGCCGGTCAGGTTGAGGTGAAGGAGCGGTTAAAAGAGGAAATAATACCCGAAACCTCTACTCCCGATATAATTGTGCCAACAGTTAGTCAAAAGCAACAAGGATTTACTAAAAGTGATCCATTAGTGGCAAAGCAAAAGCAAGTGACCGATTTGCGGTTACCTAAGACAGGTGAGACAAATCAGGGATGGTTAATGGTTGTATTTGGCGGTCAAGTATTTATTGTGAGTGGCTATTTAATCTATTTGAATGTGAGGATGAAAAAGAAGGAGTAACTGCTATGACGATGAAAATTGATAGTAATGGGCTTCAAAACCAATTGTATGAGTTGCGTAAAGATCGTAAGGTCTCTCAAATTCATTTGGCAAGAGAGTGCGGTTTTTCATTGTATCGTTTGGGTAATATTGAGCGAGGAGAGAAAGTACCCTCGTTAGTTGAGGCCTTGATTTTAGCTAATTATTTTGAGAAGGATATTTCCTATGTTTTTACTGTTTCAAGTATGAAAGATTAATCAAAAAGAACTACTCTCTGCGAAAGCTGGGCATCCATAACTAACTAAATTGAGGTATTACCCGACTAGCGAAAGCCTGTCGGGTCTTTTGTTGTCTTTAAATCTCATCTAGTTTTCCAACAAATCGGTAGTAAATATCAATTCGTTGGATTCGTTTGCCAGTGCTTTTGTCTGGTTTGTGAATGTCGATTCGGTCAATTAGTTCATTCACTATGCTAGGGGATAAGCTTTTGAGTGTGGTATATTTTCGGACAATTCCAAGAAATTTCTGGACATTTTTCACATCTTCCTTTTGTTTGGAAAGTTGTGTTTCGAGTTCATCGATTTCTCGCTTTAATTCAGACTGCTCAAACTCATAATCTTTTGAAAGAATAGTAAAGCGTTCATCTGAAAGTTTACCTAGAACGTTATCTTCATATAATCGCTTGATAATATTATCAAGTTCGTTTGCTCGCTTCTTGGCTTCAATAACACGTTTTTCGGCTTTCTTTAGTTCTTTCTGTTGGTCGGTTTTAGCTCGCTTGGCTAGGCTCTGGATAAATTGTTCTTCATGTTGCTTAAGAAATTCAATTTTGTCGTTGATGTCATTTAGGACAATTTCGATTAACTTCATCTCACGGATGTAATGAGCGTTATCACAAATAGAATTGTGTCTACTGTAGCCCGTACATACATAACGCTCTTGATTTGGTGAAACACTTTTTCCAGTACAAAAGCAATGACGAGCTTTACAGTCCGCACAATAGACTAAACCAGAGAATAAGCCTACTCGGTCGGCTTTAGTATTACGTCGGCGCTTTTGTCTCATTTTTTGGACTAGGTCAAATGTTTCTTGGTCAACAATCGGCTCGTGTGTATTTTTAAATACCGCCCAGTCTTTTGGGCCATTCCGAATTTTTCGCTTATCTCGATACGATTTGGTTACTGTTTTAAAATTTACCGTATGTCCTAAATAGTCAGGACGCTCTAAAATTTTTACAACTACGCTACTAGTCCATTTACAAACGGGATTTTTTGCTTTGGTTTTAAATTCTGTAGCAGTTGGGATTTGTTCTTTCTGTAGCTTCTTCGCAATTTGAGTCGGTCCAAAACCATTTATGCAATAATTAAAAATCTTCTTCACTACTTCGGCGGTTGATTCGTCTACTAGTAAATGATTCTTATCCTCAGGGTCTTTCTTGTAGCCGAACGGCGCATGGCTTGAAAGGCGCTCGCCAGCCAAACCCTTGGCACGTTTTACTGCTCGAATTTTTTTGCTCGTATCTTTAGCGTAAAACTCATTAAACACGTTTCTAAATGGTGCGAAGTCGATTTCATTTGCATCTTGGGTTTCAGAGTCCACACCGTCGTTGACTGCAATAAAACGAATGTCTAGTTTAGGAAATAGAATTTCCGTATATAGCGCCACTTCTGCGTAGTTTCTTCCAAACCTCGAAAGGTCTTTAACGATAAAACTTTTTACTTCGCCATTATTGACGAGTCTTAATGCCTCTTGAAAGCCTGGGCGATTAAAATTTGTACCCGAATAGCCATCATCTACGAAAAACCGCGTATTATACAACTGGTTTTCACGAGCGAACTTTTCAAGCATGGCTTTCTGGTTTGTAATTGAGTCGCTATCTCCTTGCGTGCCGTCATCTTGCGAAAGTCGGGCGTACAAAACAGTAACCTCCTGCTTGTCTTTATTCCTCCTTGGAAGATTATGATTTTGAGTTGTCAATGTACGTTGTAAGGTGTCTAAATTCATGATATTTTCTCCTTTCGAAGATTCATGAAAACCCTACGGCTACCTACTATTATACCATTTTTCAGGTCTGATTTATAGCAGTAGCCGAGAGTTTATGGATTATTTATCTATCTTTTTCAAGCTCTCTTAACATTAAAGTAAGCAGAATATTAGCGATATTTCGATTTGAATTATCTTCTAAAAACGAATTGATAATATACGTTTTTTTACCGTCTTTAATTATTTTGGTTGAGTGCTTTTTATAGGTTTTGTTTGTCATCTACCTCCTTATTAGATTCGCCAGTTAATAGCGTTTCAAATTCATCAATCGTTATCACACGAAATAGCATTTCTGCTTTTGGTAAATATTCGTGAATGTATCTTGTAAGCTGTTCTCGTCGTTTTTCATTTATCGTTATCCATAAAACATATGGATAAATGCCATTTTGTCGTTGTTCAATGCCTGAGTTAAAATGGGCGATGTAAAGCTTATTTTTGCGAATCACACGGCTTGGTGCTTCTGTTGCCTGATCTAATTCCATGAAGTAAAATTCCTCATATTCATCATTTTGGGCGAACCTTGCGAATAAGTCAGGCTTGAGATAGGTTGGTGTATTTTTCAATGAAAATGTCCGCCAACATCTCGGTTCATGTTGCACTTCCAAGAGTTCAATTTTATTTTGTCGGTCAAGTTCTTTTAGCCTGGTATAAGCTTCTGCAATCGCTAAGGTATGCTCTAAAAATAAGATGTTCGGTTCATATAGTTTCTTTCTTGTTGCTTTTATTGAGTTAATTTCATCTAACCTGAGAAGCTGAAAACCAGCACTAGATATTGTATGAATGGTTGAACCTGATCCCGCTCGTATTCCGCCCACACGCTGGTCTAAACTGGCAATTAAACCGAACTTCTTTAATTTATTTACAAGTCTGTTGCAAGCTCGCAAATTAGTAGCTTGGTTCTCGTTTTTCGTAAAAAAGATGCGTTGCAATTGATTGGCTGTAATAAATTTTACATTGTTAATCGTCTGCAAAATTTCAAATTCATGTGAGCTTAGTAGGTGTGATATGCGTCTAAGCTCTTGCTTCGTAATACGTTTATTATTTTTATCAGTCATAGTAATATCCCCCATCGAGAGAATTTCATTTATACATTAAATTAGAAAAATTTATATATAAAAGTCATCTCCCTTATTTTAAATTTTTGTTGATTTACCGCCTTAAAGAAGCCATGCCTCGTTGACACGGTCAGACAGTAGCTCAGACAAGTTTATTCGTCTGATTTTTTAGCTTTTTTCGTTAATCTTCCAACTGAAAAATCAATCTCGTCTGGTAATTTATCAATCTCTTGTTTATCATTTGAACTCATTAGCTCAATATATTCTTTTTCAATTTCATCAATATCTCGCCCGTAAGTTTCGGCACTTTTGGCAAAAACTTCGGCGGGTAATCGTAAGCTTGGTTTTGGTGGAAAAGTTTTTCCACTTAACCAAGCATTAGCAATTTTCTTTTCATTTAAACAGGTGTATATTTGATATTGAGGTAGGCTTTGAAAGTCTATTTCACTCAACTGGGATGCTGTAAGGTCTGCAAACTGCACAGCATCTCTTTTATTTGGTGTGCCAAAAATTATCTTACTTCTGGCATTGGTAAAAACTGCCTCCTTTAGCTCTTTTGGCATTTGTCCGAGGTTTTGACAAGCCAGCGTGCAAGCCATGCCTAAGCCTCTCGTAAGCGCCAAAATTTGTTCAAATTTACCAGCCGATTTTTTAATGTAGGCATGAAATTCGTCCACCACCAAAGAAATCGGCTGCCTTTGTTCTTCGCTTAGTTCGGCTCGCTTCAT
>NZ_JCAQHY010000004.1:0-19266 GCF_059621045.1 Vagococcus sp. WN80Y | reverse complement strand
CTCTGATTGGGTTTTGTCACTTTAATCATATCAAGGAACGCTATTTTTGTGTACCCTAAAACGCAAAAAAGGGGGGATAAAAGCAGATTAATTATCTACTTATGTCCCAACCTCTTTTTAAACTATTACAATTTTTAGTTATACTAAACAAAGCAACTAGCACTAAAATCAAAAGTTGATCGATACCTTTAGACTGTATCTACCGAATTATTTGAGCGACTCTTATCTGATCTCAAAAAGACTAGCTGCTTCTCACTTTTCTTTATTTGTTTAATTCAAGATAGCTTTCCCTTCAATGAAAACTTACAGCTTAATTAGTTTTAGCTAATTCTGAAATCGAATATATATCACGCTCATATTTATCAACATTTCTATAAAAATATAAATGACTCGATTCACCGATAATTTGAAAATTAGTAAAGGTAAGTGAGCCTCTTATATGTAGAATACCCTATAGACACGTTAACTTTCGAAAAATCTTTGAAAAGTAGAAACCCAAAATTGTGCGTGATAGTATCACGCATTTTATAACACTTTAATGCCTCTTCCACCACGTTATAAAACAACAATCTGTGTCATGCGTGAAATCATCATGCATCATCGTTTTTTCACAAACTAAATCCCTATTGCGACTATTCTACATGACCCATATTTGAGCCTACTCTCTTAATTATATCACTTATTCACTTGCTTTCGAGGTTTTTTACTGCCCTTTAAAAAACTACACAAATCAAGTCTATTCGCCTTCTTCTAATCTTAGAAATGCTGTTATAACAGCATTTATGATAAACACCACTTAAAAAGTGTGCAAAATCAATAAACAGGCTATCAAAAAAAAGTGGCTACGATAACGTCTCCACTCTACTTTTATCACTTATTCCCACTCTGTACCCACTTTTTCAACCTGTGCCTTATCGTAAATGGCCTTTGCCGTGACCAAATCCTGTGTTCCAATCCCGACTGTTTTAAAGATAATAATTTCTTTTTCATTTTCTCGTCCTTGACACTGCCCTAATAATACCTCACCTAAATCACCTGTAAAATCAGCTTCAGTAATGAGCCCATCCTTTAAGGGAATTAAAATATCCCCCGCCTCTGATAAGACTGCCACTTCAGAATCAAAATAAATCTTGCTTGCACGAGTCAAGGCAACCGGATCTAATTCTTGCATATGAGGTTGATAAGAGCCTACACAGCTAATTGTTGCCCCATCCTTTACAAGACTTCCATCAAAAACAGGTGTCGTAGACGAGGTCACAGTAATAATAAGATCTGCATCAATAATAGCCTCGGCTGAACTAGCAACCGCAATCAGTGACGTCTGATATTTTGATAGCTCTTGTGTCATCTCAGCCACAAATTCCTTTGTTTTTTGACTATCTTGACCATAAATACGAACCTCTTTCAGCCTTCTATCACAGATCATCGCCTCTAGTTGACACGCGGCTTAACTGCCAGTCCCGATCAACGCTCCTATCTCAGCTGTCTTCCTACCTAAAACATCAAATGCCGCACCAGACGCAGCCCTGTTCGAAGCTGAGTGACATATGTACCGTCTAGTAGCAATTCCATTAAACTAGTTTCACCATTTATCAGCATCACTTGAGCAGGAGCCGTCAGCAAGTTCTTTCAGTGGTTTTCAGGAAAAAATATTGATGACCTTTAAGGATGCCACTGCTAATTCCGAAGAATAAACTGGCATAAAAAGAAACGTTCCTCGCTCATTTGAGGTCGTAAAGGAACTTCACTCTTTCCTTCCACCTGTAATTCAAATGCTACCTTAACCGCCTTAATAACCTCTTGCATCGTAAAAAT
This sequence comes from Vagococcus sp. WN80Y, assembly GCF_059621045.1. Taxonomy (NCBI): domain Bacteria; kingdom Bacillati; phylum Bacillota; class Bacilli; order Lactobacillales; family Enterococcaceae; genus Vagococcus; species Vagococcus sp. WN80Y. The sequence continues at coordinate 17,451 of NZ_JCAQHY010000004.1, read as the reverse complement.
GGCTTTTGTATCCTTACGGGATAATAATAACATGGCTAGTTCTCCAACTATAAATTATGATCTATTTCTCTGATTTCACCATATAACTACTAAAAAAAGACAGTCTTTTTTATTCAATAGAAAGTGCATAAAACATATTTTTATTCATTTTATAAATATATATTGCATTTTTATTCAAATGGATGTATAGTATTAATTATCATAAAAAGCAAAGGAGCTCACCGACATGAAAAAAACAAGTCTACTAACTTTCGCCCTAACCGCTACATTGATTTTAAGTGCTTGTGGCAAAACAAATCAAACCGAAATGAAACAAGAGGTCGCCACAGTCCGCGAGTTTGGCGTTAGTTTAGATGCAGATATCTCAACTGTCGATCCAGCTCTTTCTCAAGATACTGTTAGTAACGAAGTCATTAATCAAGTGATGGAGGGGCTTTATCGTTTAGATCCTACTGGCAAACCAATCCCTGCTATCGCAAAAGAAGAAGCCACAATTAGTGATGACGGGTTAGTCTATACCTTTAATCTAAAAGATGATGCGACTTGGTCCGACGGAAGCCCAGTGACTGCGAATGACTTTGTCTACGCTTGGCAACGGGTAGCCGATCCCGCAACTGGCGCTAACTATGCCAACCTAATGTATGCCTTGAAAAATGGCGAAAGCATTAATTTAAATGGAGCTGATATCAAGACACTTGGGGCAAAAGCCCTAAATGACACGACCCTAGAAGTTACCTTAGAAACACCTATGCCATACTTCATTTCTTTACTAACTGGCACTACGTTCTTCCCTGTCAAGGAAGAATTCGTCAAAGAACAGGGAGATAATTTTGCTACTAACAGTGAAACTATGCTCTATAACGGACCTTTCACCCTAAGTGACTGGGATGGCACAAGTTCTCAATGGACCTATCAAAAAAATAAAGACTATTGGGATGCAGAACAGGTAAACTTAGATATTATAAACAATCAAGTGATCAAAGAAATTCATACAGGCTTTAACTTATATCAAAATCAAGAACTAGATAAAATCAATCTAACAGGAGAATTTGCTAAGCAAAATGCAGATAGCCCTGAATTCGTTTCTACCTTAGCTGCTCGTTCAACTTATCTTGAAATTGATCACGCCAATAACCCGGCCTTAAAAAATCAACAAGTTAGAGAAGCTTTAGCCTTAGTCATTAATAGCGATCAAGTCGCTGATAATATTATTCAAGATAGCTCCAAAGCCATTCACGGTCTCGTTACCACTAATTTAATGGACAATCCTAAAACTGGGACAGACTTCCGTAAAGAGGCAGGTGAGTATTTAACTTACGATACAAAAAAAGCCAGTGAGCTCTGGCAAACAGCTAAAAAAGAGCTTAATATTGACACATTGTCACTAGAATTAGTCATGGATGATGACGATACAACAAAAAAGGTTGCTGAGGCACTACAGGCCGAAATTGAGGAAAACTTAGACGGTATCAAACTTTCTTTAAAGAGAGTTCCTAAAAAAATGAGAGTTGAGCTGGGAGACGCTGGCAAATTCGATTTACTTCTGTCTGGCTGGGGAGCAGATAAATTAGACGCCACCGCTTTTCTAGATTTATTCACAACTGACTCAAGCTTTAATAGCGGCAGTTATAGCAATCCAGACTACGATAAACTGATGAATCAAGTTCATAAGGAATGGAATAATGAGCCCCAAAAACGTTACGAAGGTATGATTGCTGCTGAGAAAATTCTTCTTGAAGATGTTGGTATTATTCCATTGTATCAAAAATCAAATGCCTCATTAATTAACCCAAAAGTCAAAGGTCTAGTTACTTATCCTGTCGGCTCAGTCAATTACAAATATGTCACTATTGAAAAGGAGTAATCACATGATTCACTTAACTGATAAACAAAAAGCGGACTGTCTCGATACCGCTAAAGCGCTAATCGCCTTCCCATCGGTCTGTGATGTAGCAAAACCACAGATGCCTTTCGGTCAAACTATTCATGACTGCTTAACATTTGCCCTTAACTATTGCGAGTCATTAGGCCTTACCACTTACTTAGATCCTGCTGGCTATTATGGTTACGCTGATTACGGAGAAGGAGAAGAGTTAATCGGTATTATCGGTCACTTAGATGTTGTGCCGGAAGGCGATCGTAGTTTATGGCTCACAGACCCTTTTATAGGTGTTGTAAAAGCAGACAAGCTCTATGGTCGTGGCTCAGGTGACGATAAGGGGCCAACCGCCGCTTCACTTCATGGCTTAAAAGCAGTCATAGATTCTGGTATTCCCTTTAATAAACGCGTTCGTTACATCTTTAGTACAGATGAAGAAAGTATGTTCCGTTGTTTAAAGGCCTACCGTAAACAGGAAGAAATCCCGACTGCAACGCTCGTCCCTGATGGTCGTTTCCCCTTTACTTACGGGGAAAAGGGCTTAGTTAATATCAAACTTCATGGCCCCGGAAGTGCTGATTTTCAAATGACAGGTGGCGACGCCTTTAATGTAGTGCCCAGTAAAGCACACTACCAAGGCTCAGCTGCGACTGAATTATTGGCACAATTAATGAGCAATCAGCAAGAGGTCGAGCTGACGGCCGACAATAGTTTGACAGTCACAGGTCAAGCCGTTCACGCCAGTGTGAATCACTTAGGCAATAATGCAATCAGCCAATTAGCCGTTGCCCTTGATCATTTTTGTGATCATCCATTAATCCACTTTATCGTAAATGAAGTTGGACTAGATCCACACGCCACCGCTCTCCTTGGTGAAATAGAAGATGACCTCTCTGGAAAAGTTGCCTTCAATCTAGGAAAGTTGGAAATAGATGCCTCTGATAGTCAGCTTTGGCTGGATATTCGTTACCCGTTAGTAGCAGACTATGCTGACATTCGACAAAAAATCGAAACGGTTAGTGCTCAATACGGTTTAAGCTTTGAGGAGTATGACCAATGGGATGGTGCATTAGTCCCATTAGAGACCCCTTTTCTGCAAACCGTCTTAGCAACTTACCAAGAACTGACCAAAGACCTAACACCGCCAGGAATCACGACAGGCGCTACCTTGGCTCGTACTCTACCGAACGCAATTGCCTTTGGTACAAAAAATTCTCAAAGTACGAATAGCACCGCCCATCAAGCAAATGAATATGTCGAAATTGATGACCTTTACAATGGCATGGCAATTTATGCGGCCGTTCTAGAAAAATTAGTAACAAGTACAACCTCACTCTTAAGCTAACAAGTAAAAAATGAAACATCAAATCGGTTGACTTCGAGCGCCATGTAACCTTCGTACTAGTCTCACCTAAATACAATAAAAACTACCCACCACCTTCAAAAGGTAGCGGGTAATTTTTATACTTTGGTATACTTCTACTGTAACCATGGATTTAGCTATTATGCTTCTTCCTTTTTTCAAACACGTTTAAACTCATTTAGGGGCCATCACATAGTGTCGAAACAGCTCATTCAACTCAGCATAACTTAATTTATTCCCAGAATCAATCGTTTCAACTACTTCCTCAAAATAGTTTATTTTCGTTGTGATAAACGTGTTTAAAATATCCGAACGTGGCTCCCAATCTAGCTCATCTCCTGCTAATTTTCGTTCTAACAATGAATTAACTTCACTGACAACTTCTTCTGGAATAGTCGATTGTTTCAATAGCTCTGAAAATAGAATAGGTGGCTCCGTGCCATAAGTTTCAATAAACATGCACGCAAAAATGGGCCGTAGCACGTAGAAATACTTCTTAATTTTAACTCGTTCTTGTTTAAGATAATCGCGATAGTTTCCACTAGCCATGTGTAAATAATGATAAATGAGTCCTCTCAAAGAAATATGACTCCTGACTAGCTGCAATAAGTCATCTGCCAATTCTCCTTCTTTTTGATAAACGATTGGAGAAACAAGCCATTCAATCAGACTCGGATTACTCTTTCTCAGTAACAGTAACGTCTTATTCAAATCCCAGCCACTCACGTCTAGTAGCTCGCTAATAGGATACTCAATTACATCTCGTCGGTCTTCTATGGATAAATACCACTCTGGTTTTCGCGTATAGATGAAACGTACATCGTAGTCACTATCTTTTGAGGGAAACCCCCATGCACGGCTACCTGACTCAACAGCATACCAAATTTTCACCTCTTCTTCGACTTCTATTCGTTTTATTTCAGCTACTATTTTTTCATTCATTGTCATCCGCTTACCACCTTTCATCCAAATGCTCAGCATAATAGCTAATTGCCCGCTGATACATGGAAATTGATTCTATATCGCTTTTACTAATCACGTTTAGTAAAAGACTAGTCGCTGCTTGGTAATCTGCCAAGTTGTAAAGGGTCATTCCCAAAAAAACATCATAAACAACCATATCTGGAAATAATTGCTTTGCCTTTAAAAATAACGCCTTTGATTGTTCATACGCACCAATTGTGCGATACGTACTACCTAGCCCCAAATACGCTTCCTTCAATTCTACTTCAGGTAACGTCCCTAAAGCAATGGCTTTTTCATAAAAAGGGACTGCCTCTTGTTCAAGGCCTGCCACATCATGACTCCAAGCACATTGATAATTAAGTTCCGCTGACTTCGGTTCCTTAACAACTAACTTCAGCAACTCCCTAGAAGAACTCAAAGCGTCACCGGCCTCTCTTAGCCTAATGGCCTCTTCTAACCTCATCTCGTTTCACTCCTTTTTTAAACACGTTTAAAAAACTTTTTTCCCTAAGACTTTAATGATGCACATTAATTTCGGTTCACAATGTCACTTCATCAATACACGTTTTAAGAAGGTATATCTTTAAAAAAGGCCAGAACTAATTTCCTTGCCTCTTGATGATCGACAATTGGTGCGGGATAGTCTTCACCTATTCTCACTCCTAGCTCTAATTGTAGTTCTAACGGCATCAAATGGGGTGCATGAATCCACTCATTAGGAACACTCGCCAAACTCGGTAAATAAGTACGAATAAATAGTCCTTCTGGATCAAATTTCTGACTTTGAGAAGTTGGATTAAACACTCTAAAATAAGGAGCCGCATCCGTTCCAGTTGAAGCGGCCCACTGCCAACCACCAATATTGCTAGCTGGATCGTAATCAATTAATTGCTTAGCAAAGTAAGCTTCTCCTAGACGCCAATCGACTAATAAATCTTTTGTTAAAAAGGAGGCCGTTAGCATGCGTAAACGATTGTGCATCCAGCCAGTTTGATTCAATTGCTTCATAGCAGCGTCAATAATCGGGTAACCAGTACGACCTTGAGCCCACAATTCAACCAACTCAGGATCTTGGCGCCAAGAAAGCTGTCGGTATTTTTCCTGTAGTTCACAGGTACTCTGCTGCGGATTGTAAGCATATATCATGTGATAAAAATCTCGCCAAGCTAGTTCTTTCATAAACGTTTGTTGGCCATCGCTCTCTTCACTACTAGTAACTGCTTGCCAGACTTTACGAATAGATAGCTCCCCAGTCCGCAGATAAGAGGATAGTCCACTTGTTCCATTGACAGCAGGTACATCACGCAATCGCTCATAATCTATTAACCGATTAAGGACAAAATCATTCAATCGTTTTTCCGCTTCCTTTTCACCAACGCTCTCACTAAAATCCGTTTTCAACTCATTAATCAAATGAACCATCTGCTGATTTCCTTCCTTAAAGGTACCTCTCTCATCGACAACACGACCATTGACGCCTTTAAAGTCTTTGAAGGAAGCTTTTGGCAGTTGACGCCACTTTCGGTAATAGGGAGTAAAAACTTTGTAATACGAGCCGTCGTTTTTTTTTATTGTATTGGCCCCATGTAAATGACTGTCCTCTGAATTGATTGTCTCAATCCCCATAGAATCAAAGTAGCTTATCAGCTCACGATCACGATCAGCTCCAAACCCACGTTGATCTTCGTTAAAATAGATTCTAACCCAATCAGGATAACGCTTCTTTAACTCATGAAAGGAATCTACAGGAGCACCATACACAAAATGAAGTGGAAGTCCCTGTTTTTGCGCGGATTGAGTGAAATGGGCTAAAGCAGTAAAAAAATACTCGTGATTTTTAGTCCCTCTTTTAAATTGCTCTGGATTAAGTTGAAATAAACAAAATAATTGCTCGTCTGCTTTCAACTCCGATATAGCTCTAATTAGCGCAGTATTATCTTCTAAGCGTAAATCTTTGCGAAACCACATTATCACCGTTTTAATAGTCGCCACTCCTCGCAGAATTGTTATCACTATTTTACCAAACTATCGCCTATTCCTATAATGAACTGATTGTAAAAAAGAACTCTAAACACGCTTCTTGCGAATTTAGAGTTCCTTTTATGCTACTTTTAATTGACTTTTTTGATAGATACTAAGACATTTTCTCGCTAATGGTCCAACGACTAACCATTGTAACGGCAGTGCCATAATAACGTTATTGCGAACAACAATCAGATAATTCATCAAGATATTACCTGAAAAATTTCCTTCTGTTACTAAGCCAAATACTGACATAAATAAAACCATACCACCTACCATACAGCCTGATATCGCCAAAATAACTTGCAATCTACTCTCTTTATTGATTGGCAATTTAAAGGCCACTTTTTTTGCTACAGGTGCCACCACAATCACATCTAATAACAGCGCAACAATAAATCCTGGGAAAAATCCTAAAGCGACAGATTTCACTAACCCTAAACTAAATCCTTCTACTAATGCTATATTGTAAATCGTCATTCCTAGCACCATCATACTACACATCACAACCGTAAAGAAAATACCTTCTTTTTTATTTGTCGGCATTACATCCACTCCATTCCACTCTTTTATTGACACAATGATTATCGTAGCATAAAAAAAAAATCTTCGTAAGTGTTTTTTTCAGAAATTATCCTATTATTTTTCCAAATAAAAAAAAAGTGAGGCAAACGTAAAAATCCGTTTGCCTCAGCCTCTTCATTCATTGATTATCCCTTACTTTTTAAGTCTAACATGCTCAATAAAGCGATATAATTCATCTACTTGCTCAATCTGATGATTACACTTTTCACTATCATAACAAATATAATTCCCATGATTTAAGTAGGTTCCATCGCCACCACTTTTGACCTTTGACATAAACAAGGTCACATCTGAGCTTTTATGACAAATCGCACAGATTCCTTTTTTAACAGTGGCAGAAATAACCCCCTCAACACCTACAAGCTGATTATCTGCATATAGAATCACATACTTGCGTTGTTGACCAACATTATTCCACCCATAAAAGGTGTAGTTTCGCAAATCTAGTTCTTCCCACTTAGGGTATTGAAGTTTCTTCGTTTTAGCAAACGTCTTCTTCAATCGTGGATCTGTCGGTGCTTCAAAAGGGATTACATAGTTCTTAATTCCAGTTAAATAGGTATCAACTTCTTTTTTTGATTTCTGAATAGCTGTAATAGTCATTATGATAGCTTTCTCTTCTGGTTGACACTCAAAAAAGACATTCTCTATTTTTTCAATGACTAGGCCTCTCATTGTTGCGATAGTCGCAGAGTCATTGACTTGTTGATTCGTTTGTAATAAAACCATTGCTTGGCTCTCTAAAAAATTGTATTGAAAGGGTTGAATAAATTCGTTCATGACTGTTTCCTCCTCTAGTTTAAAGCTGCTAAACTGATGTCAGGAATGTTATTCTCACTACTGACACGTGTGAGAGTGTACAGAGCCATGCATTTTATTAATGTGCATTGCGATGATCACCACCTTACACACATTATACGACTCACATCTTTTCAGGTCAATTTTCTGATAAAAAAGATGAATCGAACTCTTTTAAGCACTATCTTTTGTTCATTCTAAAATAGTTTTAGTACTCTTACCTTCTTCCCTCTTTTTAGTCCCTATTTCGATTTTCCTACCTATCTTAGATTAACACTTGACGTTCACTCCAAGTCAATAAGAAAGTAATCATAATAAAAAAGACCACTCGGCTATGCTCTAGCCAGAGTGATCTTTTGCTCTTACTTAGTAATGGAATTCAACAGGCTCACTATCAAAAATAGTTGTTAAGACACGATTTACTTGCTTGAATAACTCCACTTTATCCGCATAATTATCTGCCAAAGACAGCGTATCTGTTGCACTAGAATAAGTTAAATGGTTATAGTCTTCGATCAATTTTACTTCCTTACCCGCTTTTTGGTACAGCATATACTCATCAATCATCTCCACTTTGAACTCTTGGCTCCAACCTTCGTGAAGAACAATCGCCATAACTAAAGAGGAAACCCGCAACTCCTCAACTGCTAAAGTCTGTTGGTCCATTTCCATCGAATAAAGTAAACTCTCCACCGGCCCACAGGAATTACAGCCGCCGTGTGTTAAATCCATCGTACTTGTTAGTGTTGCTGTTTTCATCATATCACCTCTCAGCTTCCTTTTATCCTAATCCTCACTTAATAGTGTAAATCTATTACGCTAAGATAGCAAGTCAAAGCTTAAGGTGCCACTATGGGAACACAGATTTCACATAGATGTTCTGCAATAAGATGGCTACTATAACGCTCGACAACTGGTGCTTCGCGAAGTTGATAGCCTTTTTTTGTTAAAAATGGAAAAATAACCTGCCAAGCTTCCGTAATCGCTTCAGCAGTATGAGGGAGTCTAAAAACCCCATAGTTCCCTTCCAAAAAACGCCCTTCTTTAACAGATTCATCCAGTACCCTATTTTCTTCAATAATCAATGCAACATCGTATCGGCATAATTCTGATGATGTTTGCTGAGGATTATCTTGTGGAATCCCCAAAATAGTTCCTGTCTCAAGTAACCCTCGTCGTTTCGCCCATCCCTTCAGTTCTGCCATCACATGACCATTTTCAACTCCATATGGCCCGACAACTCGTTTATACGCCAGTCGATATGCTGGCATAGATTCAACTGTAAACTCCATCTGTATACCATCTCTCTCTTTTGTTTAGATTAAGTGTCGGCCGACAACTTGATTGTATCTGCTAGCTGTCACTAGATTAGCACGATTAAAAATGATTTTGCAAGACCTCTTTTAATTTTCTCAAAAAAATACTATAACCGTCTGTCACGTTGTTGGATACAATACTGTTTTGTTATCAGTACGACTAAGAAAAAATGATAGATCCAAGATAGCCAAAATAACCACTCAATAAGTTGCCCCCCTTCCAAAGATGATAAAGAAGCATGTGTAAACTCACTTACCCATTCTCTTATGAGGCCACCTCCACCTATTGCTACTAAGCTGTATAAAGCTGACTTTTTTTTAAACATCGTCAACTTTCCGCTTAAACTTCGAATCATTAATAGAATAGAACCACTTCCAATTAAAGCAACTAACCAACTGATAATTGCCACCTCCCTTTTGAATAGAGTAACAAAAAAGAACCCTTTGGAAGATAGTTTCTCCCAAAGAGTTCAATTTCTCACCTAAATGGTTATGAGGTGCCATTACGAATTTTTAAAATTTGAATAAACTGTTGATTTTCGCATCTTGTTTCCTTTAATACATTGGGATACTTATCCACAATTCGTTGATAACTAAACAGTCCCAATCCTCTGTTTTCTCCTTTTGTTGAATACCCCTCTTGCCAAATCTGTCGTAATAAAGGAACCTGTCTAACATTATTTTTCACTATAATAGAAACATCTTGTTCCTCCTGAGAAATAACCACCTTCACCTCTTTTGACAGACAATTAGTTAATTCCTCTGTCGCATTATCAAGCAGAATCCCAACACATCTCAATAAGTCACTAATCTCCATCTTGATAGACTTAACTGGATTCAAAATCTCCAAAGAACAACTAATATTCAATCTTTCCATTTCAACTAATTTTGTCAGCAATAACCCCTTAAGTTCGATTAATTCAACCTTGCTTAAATGAGTCGTCTGTTGAATAGTTTTTCCAATCTGAGCATCAAATTGAGTCACTGTTGATTCAAGGAAAGCTTTGATCCCATCCATGTCACCTGATTGAACCTGGAGAACCAGCCCCGAAAAAACATTCTTATAGTCATGACGCATTACTCGCATATCTTGCTGCATCTTTTCTAAGTTTTGAATATAATAAGTTTGTTGCAGAACAATACTTTCTTGAAGCTGACGTTGCCTTATTTGAAACAAAAGATAACTCGATACACCAATTAATAATGTTGAAACCACTAAATCAACTGACAGAATCAATGTCAGATAATAAAAAGATTGACCAAACTCTGATGATATTTGTTGCCTTGTCAAGCTATCAGTGAACTCACTAATGTAGAGCTGGCTATAAGCTATTGTCGCCAAATTCAAGATAATCACAATAACAGAGAGACCTTCAACCACTCGATTTGCAACTAACTGCTGTAAAAAATCAGACGGATTTTTATACTTAAAAGCACCAATAATTCCTAGCTGAACTAATAAAGTAGCAATTGGTGAAAGACTTAGAAAAATTATATTACTTGCCTCACCAACACTTAAATAATAACAAGCAATATCGGCTAAATAAGTACTGAAATAATACAATACCACTGCTAAGCTCCCGCTAATCAACAAAATAAACTGATCATCTCGATTGATTTTTCCAAAGTTAAAGATTCCCATAATCAGCATAATTGTTATCAAATTAAGCAAAAAAACAGTCAGACCTATACCGACTTGTGGTATTAGAAAAACACTTACATAAAATACAGCGCTAATTAAGGCAGTCCCTGCCATTTTTCTTCTTAGGCTAAGTTTTCGCTTCACCAATTTTTCAGTTGTCACAAGCAAAACATATTGTGAAACCATCGGAACAATCAGAATTATTGCGTAATAAACTAACAAAACAATCATAACAAAACTCCTTCTCTCTTTACTACTAACTTTTTAATAGCAATTGAACCTCTTTCTTTTTTGTACGAGCTACTTCGCAAGTCAAATTCCCTTGTAAACGTAACAGATTCTCTTTTATGTTAAAAGAATCAATCTGATTTCGATTGACTAAAAATGAACGATGAACCCGAACAAAAGGATCTCCTAACTCCTTTTCAACCTCTGCTAGACTAGAAAAAAACTCTAAAGATTGAGTCGCAGTTTGAATAATCAATCGATGCTTTTGTGAAGAGGTTTCAACCATGATGATCTCTTCAACTGGCACATGACGAAGCTCATCAAATACTTTCACCGTATAATAACGACGATCATCCGTTTTATCTGCTTCAATTCTTTCAACAATACTATCTAAACAACGATGTAGACGTAAAAGAAACGTTTTTTCATCGTCTTTAACAATATAATCCATCGCTTCTACTCGGTAATGAAACGTTTCAAAGGCCAGTTCTTCATGAGTCGTCACATAAATAATGAATCCTCTTGGATCCTGCTTACGAATCTCCTTTCCAAGCGTAAAGCCATCATAAGCTTCATGTTGTAAATCGACATCTAAAAAATAGATACTTCGCCTATCATTTTTCAATACATCTCCCAACATCACTTCAGGATTCCCTGTTACCAGAGTGATTTCAAAATCATATTGCGAAATCATAATATATTTTTCTAGTTCAACTTTTAACAATTTTTGATAAAAGTAATTATCTTCGCAAATTTTAATTGGAACCATAAATGAACCGCTCCTTTATTTTCTTAAGTGAAATTAATTATACCCTGTTCAGTTAGTGCTCACAAGATTTTTTCTATTAATTACCATTCCGTCACTAACAAGTCATTGACTCTCATTTCAACTAATGATAAAATAAATTTCAATTAAAGATAAAAAGACTCTTTAATAACTTTATTCAAATTAGGAGAATCGAATGAAATACTCTAAAGCGACTAGCTACGCGCTTCATACAATGGTTTATTTATTACTCATGCCTAAAAATGATACCATTGGTGTCAATCAATTGGCGGAACTTCAGCATCTTTCACCAACCTACTTATCAAAAATCTTAGGTAAGCTTTCAAAAGGCGGATTAATTAATTCATCCCCTGGCGTTAGTGGCGGATATAGTATTGCAAAAAAGCCAGAAACTATTTCTTTTTTAGATGTGATTCAATTAATCGAAGGACAAGCCAATCTTTTTTACTGTTCCTCACATTCTGATGAGGATTGCTTGATCGAAGCAGTTATGGTAGATGCTGAACAACAAATGGCTAACCAGCTGGCAACAACTTATTTAATTGATATCGCTAAGCAAATGGAATCAAAAATGCCCCACCCGCCTCACGCCCCCCAAAAATAAATCATCAAAAGGAGAACTTATGACTCATCGCCACCACGATACCCATAATCACCAACAGCTTACTCACAAAATCGCTTATCTTGACAATCATCACCGAAAAATTGCTTTACCACCGGAAACTCTACTAGCAATGCTTCCTTTAAAAGAAACAGACACCCTTCTTGATTTAGGTGCCGGTACAGGATTTTTAACATTACCTGCCTCAAAAAAAGTTGGGACGACTTATGCCTTAGACTTGAGCCCTAAAATGTTAGAAATCATCTCAGAGCGAGCAAAAGATGAAGGTATAACCACAATTTCTCTACTAAATTCGAGCATTGAATCCATTCCTTTAGAGACTAATTCAGTCGACCACGTACTTGCTTCACTAGTTCTACATGAATTGACGGATCTTACACATGCTCTTAAAAGCATCTATGACGTCATAATCGAAGGCGGCCATCTCTTGTGCTTAGAATTAGAAAAAAATCCAGCTGATCAAACAGATTACCCTAGACTAACTCTAGAAGAATTAACCATAGCTTTACAAAAAGTAGGCTTTACTGTTGTAAAAAAAGAACGACCAACTGACTCATTGTATGTTATCATTGCGCAAAAATAAAAAGACCACAGGAAAGTTAGAACATCACGTTCTAATTTCCTTGTGATCTATATTGATTTCTACACCCCTTTTTTACCAATAAAGGGAACGAACTTTGCTGTTTTGTCGGCGTAATCCTTAAAATCTTGGCGATCCTTGTACTTTTTTTCTAACAAAGGAACTCCTGAGACAAATAAAAGTAAGAGCGTTATCACAAGCGGACCAATAATTCCCCAAAAATTGCGTCCCTCATTTAAAGTCACAAGATAAATTCCCCACCACAAACAAGCTTCACCAAAATAATTGGGATGACGAGTCGTTGCCCATAGCCCAGTTGTTAATAATTTGCCTTTGCTATTCGCTTGTTTCTTAAATTGAGTTAACTGGTAATCACCTATCACCTCATAAGCAAATCCAATCCCCCAGATCACTATCCCTAAGATATTCCACCACCCAAAGGCATGAGAGGTCCCTGTCATTACTAAAAGAACTGGCATTGACACGATCATAAGTAAAACACCTTGTAAAACAAAAACGTTTAAAAATGCTTTTAGCTTTGCATAATGTATTCCCCAGCGTTTGCGCATGTTGACATAACGATAGTCTTCGCCCTTGCCAATATTACGTTTGCCTAAATGAACGGCTAGACGAAGTCCCCAAATACTAACCAAAACCAAAGTGACTGTGCTAGCTATTGTATGCTCTGACATCACTAGATAACCTGTAAGTGCGACAATTACAAAACCAACCCCCCAAGCAATATCCACAATCGAATTATTTTTTAGGCTCTGCGCCCAGAAAAATAACCCTACAAAATAAATGGCCAAAACACCTGCAATTACAGCTATTGTCATTTTCTCCCCGCCTCCTCAGTAATTTCATACGCTACTGCGACTGAACCATCACCAGTGCTTAAAGCAACTGCTGTCGAAATCGGCATGACAAATGCTGGCTCTAATCCCATCTTGCCTGTCAGTTCAGTCTGCCATTTTTTTGCTCTAGTAGCATCACCAGCATAAACAATCCCATAACGTAGTAGTTGATTTTTTTTATGATAGGACATAATCTTTTTCATCATTTTTGATTCATTACCATCTAAATTTAGAGAAAAATTACTTAGCTTGCCTTCTCCTTCTACCAGACTAACTAATGGTTTTAACTTAATCTTTTGGGCGATGCGTCCAATTGTTTGAGGTACCCGACCAGACTGAATCATCGGCTCAAGATCATTCACACTAACTAATATCTCAATTTTTTTGCGCCACTTCTGAGCTTTTTTTATAATAGTAGAAACTTGTTGCCCCTCTTTAATCCACTGATTGATACGCATAACCAATAAGCCTTGAGCAGCAGAATTTAGCTGAGAATCAATCACTTCAACACGAGCCAACAATCGTTTATCAGCCAGCCGCTTCACACTTTGATACGTTCCACTTAGCTTTTCTGAAACTGTAACAACAATAATATCATCATAATGAGTCTCTAAGTAAGCAAATAAATTGTCAATCTGGCTCAGACTAGGCTGTGAAGAAGAACCACGCTCACTCCGCTCTTTCTGAAGTGAAAAGAAGTCACTATTTTGAATAGTTAACCGATCCAAATAACTAGATTCCCCCATCAATATCGTCATTGGTAGCACATGAATTTGTTGTGCCAATAAATAGTCAGCAGGTAAATCCGCAATCGAATCTGTCACCAATGCTATCCGATTTTTTTTAGCTTGGCTAATATTGTATTGTAATAGCATATCATCTGCCTTTTGCTGAAGGGGATTACCAAACTCTCGTAAAGCTGCCAATACTTTAGTTGGTTCATTAGAATGAATATGGATCCGTGCCTTATTACGACTCACCGCCACAACAGTTGAATCACCTAACCCTTTTAAGCTTTCCATAATCGCTTCCTTTGACGCCGTCACCGTCTCTAATAAAACTTCCGTACAATAGCGGTTGGCAGGTTTTTGATTCGTGACGTCATCTCCATGATGATGCCGTCTAATCTGAGTTATTTCCTCTGAAACACTAAATTGACTATGCTGATTGTTAAAAGCTTGGGTAAACCCTTCAATAAACAAGTAAAAACCCTTAGCACCTGAGTCAACCACTTGATTTTTTTGAAGAATCTTTAATTGCTCCGTTGTTCTTTCAAGAGTCATTTTAGCCACTGATAGTGCCTGAGTCAGCCGCGACTCTAGCGTCTCATCATGATTTTGACTGTGTAATGATTCTCCCCAGGAGCGAATCACAGTAATCATGGTTCCCTCCACAGGCGTCTCAATCGCTTGATAGGCATCCGTAATTGCTAATTGGGCACTTTTCACAAAATTAGTTACAAAATTACTATCACTAGCTGCTGCTAAATTAGCATATAATCCATTGAAATACTGAGCCATAATAATCCCTGAATTACCACGAGCGCCAACCAAAGAAGCATCAGCTAGTCTCTCAAAAACAGCCATTGTTGAGGAAAGCTGCTCCCCAGTCTCTTCTAGGATAGTTTGCATCAGTGTAGCCAAATTACTTCCCGTATCTCCGTCTGACACTGGAAAAACATTAATTGAATTCAATTCTTTCTTATGAGCAATAACTTGCCGTGCCCCCGACTGAACAGCAAATTTAAAGCGTTGATGCTCTTGCTCGATACCTATCTCTTGCATCTGTCTTACCTCCAATTAAAGTAATTTGCTGTTAGCACCGTTAAGCTTGATACTGTTGCCGTCACTGCAGTTCCCCAAACTAAATCAATCACAGTGATGATTACAGGCCAATTCTTCAAAGTAGCTAGATTAGTTAAATCATAGGTTGCATAGCATAATAAGCCTAAAAATCCTCCAGCTAAGCAAGCATAAGCCACACTTTCTTTAATCAAAGCTGGGTTAATGACAAAAAAGAGCATTCCAAACACGTAAAGAACATAAAAAATAACAGCTGGAGCTAATCGGACTTGCCCCATTACGTCTCCTAAATGCGTTTGATATAATTTTTTTGAAATAACCAGTAACCACAACATATCCAGTATTAAAAAATAACCTGCTGCAGTTAAAAATAATTTAATAAACTGACTCATTAATGATTCCTCCTAACAAATTACTTATCAGTTGATAAATGAATTTTATCATAAATTATGTACAGAAAATATTATTATGCTCAGAGAATAAGACCCATTCCCTGCCAAAACATTCATAATCTTATACATATGAATCAATTTCATAATTTCAATGCCTTGCGGCATAAGAGGTTGAATTAAACAAAAAAAGGAACCTCCCCATTTTTGATATAATGTAAGTGTAAGCAAACATAATCAAAAAGGAGTGTTCCTCTATGACTATTATACACCAACCGACGTTTTTAGACATTGAAATTTTATTAGAATTAGAACCGATTCAACGATATGGTGAACTATTCTCTCCATTACCGATTGAAAAAGTAGTAGCGTTGTTTGATAAAGACCATCGTGTTGGAAGACCTGTGACAGTTAACTATGAAGCGACGTTTAAAGCATTTGTCGTTCGTTATATTGAAGGGATTCCAACAATTAAAGCGTTGATTAAACGATTAAAAGAAGATTTAGTCTTTAAACTGAGTTTAGGATTTCTCTATTCAGAGCGTATTCCTTCGGAAGCGACCTTCTCACGCTTTGCACATAAACTCACGACACATCTACATATAATGGATAATTTGAATCACCTATTACTTACACAAATTGATGAGGTTAATGGGTTATTTTCTGAGCAGATAGCACTAGATGCAACTCACGTTATGGCTCATGACAAAGCCCATCTAGCTNGTCTGATTTATCTGTGGCTGTTCCATTACTAAGAAAACTTACTAAAATAGGTAGTCGACCTAATTTTATTATGATGGATAAAGGCTATGATGTCACAGGTATTTATAAAGAATGCCATCGATTATCAATCGAACCAATTATTGATTACAATCGACGTCGTGAAACATTAAGTGGAGAAATGGATAAGTATTTTCATCCGACTTGTCTCTTAGAACATCCTTATACTTATGATAGTGAGGACACCCGTTATAATGCCCTTAAATTCACTTGTCCAAAGGACAAATGTAAGCAATGTCCGTTAAAAAATGAAGGGATGTGCCAGAAAGTAATAAAAATTAAACAAAAAACAGATATCAGAAAATACTCAATTCCAGCTCGTGGTAGTAACAAATGGAAAAACCTTTACAAACTGAGAAGCTCGGTTGAACGAGTAAATGGGTATTTAAAATTATATTATCAATTAATGTCTGTCAGGTATAACGGCGGCAAAGCAGCAAAAACCCACTTGAGTATTATCCAGTTAGCTTATAATTCTGTCAGATTTGCGGTAGAAAGATTATCTCTCAAACTGAAATTAGTCGCTTAAAAAAAATCACATAACTAAAATCGGGAAAGTTTATTCTCAAATAAAATATTGATTATGAAATTGATTCATATATTTAACATTTCTACTTTTTAACGCATCATGTGCTTATTCACTTATCAATTTGAGATAACACAGTAAGTTGACTAAATCGAGTAGAGGTCCGAACGCATTTGTTCGCCCCCCTCTCACACTGGTACTATGTCAAGATAAAGGACAACTTAAATCGAGAGAGTCAGGTATTGTGCTTAGCTATTTCTAAATTCATGTTGAAATGATCCAAAAACTGAGCGAATCAAGAATGTTGGTGTT
>NZ_JCAQHY010000003.1:0-1978 GCF_059621045.1 Vagococcus sp. WN80Y | reverse complement strand
TTCACATAATACTCACCGGTTGGTAAATTCGGCAGATTGATTTCACCAGAGGCAGAGGTTTTCTGATTTTTATATAAAATCGTGGTCCCCTTACTGTCACTGGCAATGTCGAAGAGAGCCCCTGCCAATTTCCTTGTTTTATTCTCACTGTCTACTTTGACAAGTTGAAGCCCGCCTTTTTTGCGTTCGTTAAAGAACGTCACTGTTTCGTCGTTTCCTTTAGTCAGCGTCACTGATTGGATGGCGGGACTTGGCAAGTTGTAATTCGTTGGAGCGACTGTTTCTATTACTGTATAAGTTCCTGCTGATAAGTAGCCGGTTTTGATCGTTCCTCCTGCTGTGGTAGTTCCCCGAGCGACGACTGCTCCTGCGCTATTTTTCACCTCGTAGGTCGCTCCTGCTAGAAGTGCTTTAGTGTCTTTATCCCGCTTTTCTACCACTATCTTCGCTTGTCGATCATTGGCAAATGCTACTTTTCCAATCTCTCCTGTTTTCACAGAGACAGGTTTCGTGGCTGCGGCGCCTTTCAGAACATCATGACCAACGGGGGCGCCTAACTCTGTGACCGTATACTCTCCTGTTGGCAAACTTGGGCTCAGATAAACGCCTGAGGCATTCGTAATGGCAATGGTACTTGGGACAACCGTCACTCCGGCACTATTCTTGATTTCATAAGTGGCTCCTTGAAGGAGCTTACCTGTGTCATCGGTTTTGGTGATTTGAATACTTCCCTTTTGACGCTCATTCTCAAAAGTAACTGTCGGATTACCTCCTTTGGCTACCACAACTGACTGGCTAGCTGGACTCGCCAAGTTATAATTGGTCGGGGCTCCTTTTTCCGTTACTGTATAGGTTCCTGCGGTTAGATACCCTGTTGTATACAAGCCACTTGCATTCGTTATTGCTGTCGTGCTTGGCACAACCACCGTTCCTGCACTGTTCTTGATTTCATACGTGGCATTTGCCAATACAGCCTTGCTTTCTTTATCTACTTTCTTAATCGTCAATTTGCCTTGGCGGTCATTGATAAATTCTACCTTGCCGACTGCTCCCGTTGTGACCGACACTGACTTACTTGCTGCCGCTCCTGTCAATAAGATATGACCGGCTGGCGCTCCTTTTTCCGTCACCGTGTAGCTCCCTGTTGGTAGACTTGGACTTAAGTAAACGCCTGATGCATTGGTTATCGCGGTGGTACTTGGCACAACCACCGTTCCTGCACTATTTTTGATNCCACAACTGACTGGCTAGCTGGACTCGCCAAGTTATAATTGGTCGGGGCTCCTTTTTCCGTTACTGTATAGGTTCCTGCGGTTAGATACCCTGTTGTATACAAGCCACTTGCATTCGTTATTGCTGTCGTACTCGGTACGACCACGGTTCCCGCACTGTTCTTGATTTCATACGTGGCATTCGCTAGTACCGCCTTGCTTTCTTTATCTACTTTCTTAATCGTGAGTTTCCCTTGACGGTCATTCACAAACTCTACCTTGCCGACTGCTCCTGTTGTGACCGACACTGACTTACTCGCTGCTGCTCCCGTTAATAAGATGTGACCCGCTGGCGCTCCTTTTTCCGTCACCGTATAACTGCCCGTTGGTAGACTTGGACTTAAGTAAACGCCTGATGCATTGGTTATCGCGGTGGTACTTGGCACAACCACGGTTCCCGCACTATTTTTAATTTCATAAGTCGCTCCTTGAAGAAGCTTGCCCGCGTCATCTTTTTTCGTGATCTGGATGCTTCCTTTTTGACGCTCATTTTCAAAAGTGACTGTCGGATTGCCTCCTTTGGCTACCACGACTGTCTGAGTTGCGGGACTCGCCAAGTTATAATTAGTTGGGGCTCCTTTTTCCGTTACTGTATAGGTTCCTGCGGTTAGATACCCTGTTGTATACAAGCCACTGGCATTCGTTATTGCTGTCGTACTCGGTACGACCACGGTTCCCGCACTGTTCTTGATTTCATACGTGGCATT
>NZ_JCAQHY010000002.1:383-2731 GCF_059621045.1 Vagococcus sp. WN80Y | reverse complement strand
AGCTCCTTTACTTTTTTGGCTAAGCGTTCAAGGGCAGCGGTTAAGACCGCAGTGGTACAAGCCAAGCTGATCCGTTGGAACTGTTGGCCTTCTTCACCGAATAAATTGCCGGGATCGAGAACTAAGTGACAGTCGTGAACAAGGAAGTCAGTTAGGGCGTCATCGGTCATACCAAGGGCTTGGCAGTTGAACCACTGGAGATAAGTCCCTTCTAATGGGGAAATCGTGAACTCTGGCAAATACTCAGTCATAAAAGCGTCAAAGACTTGCCGATTGATTTCGACTAGCTCTAAGAAATCAGTCAGCCACGTCTCGCACTGGTTATAGGCTAACTCACAGGCTTTCGGTCCAATGGCATTCAACAAGTGAAAGCCGTCGGCTCCTTGAACGGCGGTATATCGCTCTCGCAATTCAGGGTTAGCGATCACGACATTCGCTGTTTGGAGGCCAGCCAGATTAAAGCTCTTACTCGGTGCGGTTAGAATCACTGAATTGGCTTGAGCCTCTGCCGACAAGGTACTGAAGACGGTATGCTGAAAGCCCGGTGAAATCAGGTCGAAATGGATTTCATCGGAAACAACCACCACCTGATGCTGACGACAAATGCGGTCGACTTCTTCTAGTTCCGCTTGGCGCCAAACACGGCCTACTGGATTATGTGGGCTACAAAAAATCAATAAGCGGGTCTGAGGCAAGCTGGCTTTGGCTTCTAGGTCCACAAAATCAATGGTGTAGTGACCGTTCTGATTGACGAGTGAACTGGCGATCACCTCACGACCAGAATTTTCAATGGCCGCTCTAAAAGGATAATAAACAGGGGATAAAATCAAGACCCCCTCGCCCACTTCCGTATAAGCTTTCACTGAATGGTAAAGAGCCGTCACGATGCCCGGTGAAACAACCAACCAGTCTTTTTCAACCTGCCACTGATGACGGCGTGCCATCCAATCGATGACCGCCTCATAATAAGTTTCGGTTGGTTGAGTGTAGCCTAAAACCATGGTATCAAGGTAAGTCTTCAAGCCCTCAATCAGCTCTGGTGGATGAAGTAAATCAGTATCGGCCACGGATAAGGGCACGATATCTGTTGGTAAATCGGGATAACTGTCGCGCATTTGGCGCCATTTAGCTGAACCGTCGGCCAAACGATCGCGACTGGTAATAAAATCATAGGTCATTTGAATCCTCCTTTTTTCTTTGAAACGAATTAGTTAAAAGCAATGCTAGCGAAGATTCCTGCTAATATGGCTGACACAAGAGAGACGGAAACGACGCCTGCGATGATCATTTTAGGCATCATATAGGCGGTTAAATAATCCGCTTCGGCTTGGTCACTGGTCGCGCCTTTAATGGCTTCGGTCGTTAAGGCAAAATTAAAGGGAAAACCAAGGAAACAGTTCAGGCCAATCGCAAAGGTCATGTAAGGCGAGTAACCAAAAAGCTTGCCGAAAAAGTAGGTGGCAAGGAAAATCGCCACTAAAGCAATCACCATCAAAATGACAATTTTAACGATTAAGGCCACTACAACTGACCATGTAGCCAAGGCAAAGGAACTCATAAAGCTGGCAAATAGGGCCAAATTAAGAATGCCTGTCGAGGCTGATTTATCCATAGGTTTGGGTTCGATTAAACCGAAATAACCTAAGATAATTCCCACGATAATCTGGACAATCGCGTTATTAAGACCCGTGACTTGAGTCAGCACTTGGCAGAGATAGCCTAAACAGACTAACAACGCTAAATAATAAGTCGGAGACCGAAATCGCTCTGGAACAAGGTCGTATAGCGGACGCCGAGGGGCGTCTGTTTGGGCTTCTTCTGACGTTGTTTCTGTACCAGAAACGGTTTTAGAAACAGATGAGGCTGTGGTCTCTCGGTAATCACTAAGCAATCGCTGACTTTCTTTGCCAAGAATCGTCGCCGTTAGTGGGAAGCCGAAAAAGCCGTGCATCACAAAAATCATCATGGCTAGCATGCCTAATTCGGGCTTGCCAGCTTCGGTGGCAGCACCTTGCATGATTAAAGCTGCCATGCCCCCACCGGTCATTGGACCTGCGGCAGTAAAAGCGGTGGCCTTATCAAATATCAAATAAAATGGCGGTAACGATGCCAGCGACAGCCGCCAGAGTAGTGACAACAACCTTCCACTCCCTAAGCATATCTTTGACATTAAACATGGTGCCGACGTGAATTAGAATAAACGAAATCATAATATCGGATAAGGTTTTAATCCCGGATATCTCTAAGATATCTTTCGGAAAAATCGTCCAAAATCCAACTAAAAAAATAACGGCTACCACTAACATTTGTGGCACACGACCTTTTGAAACGGTTGAGATCAGATCGCC
>NZ_JCAQHY010000002.1:0-373 GCF_059621045.1 Vagococcus sp. WN80Y | reverse complement strand
CGGCTAATCTGGAAAATACCAAAGACACGAAAAAAAGCGATATCAGACGTCATGTCTAATATCGCTTCAATAGTCGCTAAAATGGATAGAATCCAGCCGTAAATTAGCCACTCGATGGGTCCCCATCTGCCCCTCTTTTATTCGTCACTTAAAAAAGACTAGAAAAACAAGTCAAGGTTACGTATAATGAGAGGTGTTAGCGCTTCGGCGTTAGCCTATTGGTGCTTGATTAGTCAGTATGTGCTGATTGGTCAAGGCTTCATACTGCCTCTGGGGCGCCAACCCCGGAGATAGTAGCCAATGGTTTGTATGTAATTGTCTGGGTCGTTCCTAACGCCCACAGTGTACAATTAAACGAAAACGCTGTCAATAC